>NZ_VZZR01000108.1:0-11515 GCF_009650555.1 Pseudomonas sp. EMN2 | reverse complement strand
TGGCCCGAAATAAACTGTGGGAGCGGGTTTACCCGCGAAGCGCCGCGCGGGCGGCGCTCGATCTGATAGGCGCTGCAAGGTCTTCGGCGAACACCTGCCGGCCATCACGCAAACACCTTGAAAGCGCTGCCTTCGAAGTGGCAAGCCTCATGATCCGCTCTAAACTCATTAACGGTCTTGCCCTCGACCACGTGACTGGCATGTTCCAGTCCGGCACATCGATGCCCATTATGGCGAGGGCAAGCCCTTCTTCTGCCATTCCCACTTTGTGTGGGAGCGGGTTTACCCGCGAAGGGTCGCAGAGCGGCCCCAGGGATCTTCAATCCCCAACCCCATGCAATCGCAACGCCCGCTGCGCACATTCCCTCCAGCTCAGCTTGCGCTTCGCAGTCATGGCCAAAGGCACTTCCGCCGCCATCACCACCGGCATATCCCGCATCCGTACCCAAGGCTCGCTCTGCCAATACAACAGACTCGCCGTATGCCCACCCGGCCAGCACATCCTGCCCAGGCGCGGCAGGTCGTCCAGCGCCGAGTCCTGGCCATCGCGCAGCACCGCGACCACCTCATGGGTCAGCCAGTGGCGCAGGTGGCGGTTCTCTGGAATGTGATGATGGGCCAGCAGGGTATAGGCCCCGGACTCGCTGACCATGGTGGTCTCGCTGTACTGGCCGTAGCGCAGCAGCTGAACGGTGCGATGCTGGTCCGGGTCGAGCTTGCGGATGCAGTGTTCGTCGAAGAAGCGCCCGGTCATCCGGCCGAGTTCGTGGGCGCAGAACCAGGCTTGGGATTCGAGCCAAAGGGTGTGGAGGGGGCGGTTGTGGCGGGTGAAGAGGGTGGAGTCGTGGAGGTCAGTCATGGCTGGCCTCCGCGATCTTAGGAGATTTAAACAAGCAGGACGTACTTGTGAGCGTCCTCTGAATGCACGCGTTGAGGGGCATATCCATTACCTCAGTCTGTTGTCAGCTTTCTTAGGGCTGGGTGTCGGGAGCTAAGAAACCTCACACAGCAGGCCGGACGTATTTCCCTTGCGGGTATTCTATTAGCCCACTCCCGACGTAACAGAGTGTTTCATGCGCGCAGTATTAGACCACAGGCACAAAAAAGCCGCATCTGTCGGGAGCGGGTAGGCCGCTGTGTGATTGCGTTTCTTAGGCGCATTTCGAGTTAACTATTGAATTCATATTTAGTCAATCGAAAACCTTGTAGGGCGTTTCCGTAATTTTCTTAATGTAATTAATATTTGGTTTCATAGTGGGTGGCATCTGTTGTGGTGTTGGATGGAAAATCTGTTGCGGTTCAGCTATAATGCAGGCCTGTTTGATTTCGTGGCTTCTTATTTAATGGAGTATTTGATGCTTTCTTGGAATGAGCTTTTAGCTGATAGTCGCCGTAAAGATAAAGGTGCGCCGAGTGGGGGCACCGAATTTTCCGGAAGATACGAAATTGAACGTGACTATGATCGAATTCTCTTTGCAGCTCCTACTCGTCGACTTGCTGACAAAACTCAAGTTTACCCATTAGATAAAAATGATAGTGTTAGGAACCGTCTAACACACTCGCATGAGGTATCGGCTTTGGCCAGAAGTATTGGGCTGAGGCTTGTATATGAAAAGCGAGAAATTTTCGCTGGTATTGAGAGCGAGGCATATCTTCAGCGAAGCGTGCCAGCGTTGCTAGCTGCTATTGGTCTTGTGCACGATTTGGGCAATCCACCGTTTGGCCATCAGGGTGAGTACGCTATACAGGATTGGTTTAAAACTAATCAGGAAACGGTTTTTGCTGATGCTCCTGAAGATTCTCATGATTTTGTGAATTTTGATGGTAACGCACAAACTGTCCGCTTGGTTACGCGGCTCCAGTTGCTGAATGATTCATTTGGTTTGAATTTGACTTATGCAACCCTGGCTGCGTTGATTAAGTATCCCGTGGGGACTGGCGAATCAGATTCTGGCAAGTGGAAGAAGCAAGGTTTCTTTAAATCGGAAAAAGACATCGTCGAGGAAGTCTGGGGTGTGACTGGTTTGCAGTCAGGGGTTCGACATCCATTAACTTATGTGATGGAGGCTTGTGACGATATTGCCTACTCAGTGCTTGATGCTGAAGACACTGTAAAGAAAGGATTGGCTTCTTATTATGATCTGATCCGATTTTTAGAGAAAAGCTGTGGTGATGATCCTGTATCTATAAAGGTTGTTTCTCAGGCAAGGGCTAAAAGTAAAGATTTTGAGGATGCGTCGCTGAGCCCGCAAGAGCTTAATGATTGTGCAATGCAGATGTTCAGGGTATATGCAATAACTGCTATGGTGAATGCTGTAGTCGATAAATTCTCGGAGTTGGCAGATCTTTATCTTGCTCGTAACTGCACATACAAAGGAATTATTGCTGAGACTGAAGCAGGTCTGCTGTGCAAGGTGCTGAAAAAATTTGATTATGCATATGGTTTTAGGCATAAAAGTGTTTTGGAGCTTGAGCTAAAAGGTAATGGTTATATCAAACGCGTCATGGATATGTTGTGGGTTGGTATTCATGGTCGATTGACAAAGGCGCATGGCTCTCAGAGCCCCTTTGGGAAATACGTTTACTCTAGAATTTCAGAAAATTACAGACGAGTTTTTGAAGATCCTGAAAACTTGCTTTCCGCACCTTATAAAGAAGCTCAGTTATTGGCCGACTCTGTTTCTGGGATGACTGATAGCTATTTGGTTTCGTTGCATGATGAGTTGAGTTCGTTTTATGAAAGGCATTGCTCATAACTCTGCCGTGCTAAAGAAGAGGGTCAAAAGATTTTTTGACTCTCCGGCAGCTATTGATCTTTCAAGGTTTATTTCTCATTTGTCTTCTCTGGGCGAGGTTTTGCTTTTTGGGGGCTTCATTAGAGATGTGGCACTGTTCAGCGTAAAAGGCTTTGATTCTGATATAGATGTGGTGGTTGATTGCCAGAAAGAGCGTTTGGACTCTTTTTTTAATTTATACGATGCGCAAGAAAATAAATTTGGAGGGTATAGATTAGATATTGGAGGGTGGTCGGTAGATGTTTGGCCTTTGAAGGATACGTGGGCCTTTAGAGAAAGCTTGGTTGTGTTTAAAGATCGAACTAGCTTGCTCGATACTACTATTACAAACTGGGATGCGGTCGCTTATTCTTTCTTGGATGAGAGGCTGCTAATGAAGCCGCATTATCTTGCGCAGCTTTCAAGTGGTGAGCTCGATTTGGTTCTTGTTGAAAATCCAAATCGATTAGGGGCGCTTCTTCGAGTGTTGCGCGCGATTCATGATAAGCGAGCGAAAATCTTAATGCCTGGGCTTTTAAGGTATCTAAAATCCGAGCTTTGCGCCTATTCAGTGGATGATATCTATCAGTCACAGCTGAAGTTCTTCAATCGAATATACTTTACCTTAAATGAGGTAAAGGCGCTCAAAGATAATCTTCAGTGGATGAGGGAGGATTTGTTTGGAACGGAGATCCTGCTGCGTGGAAATAATTTTAACTTTTCATTCTCATAAAAAAGGCTGCGTATTACGCAGCCTTTTTTCAGATCAATCCCAGCTCAACGCCCCACCAGTCTGATACTCAATAACCCGCGTCTCAAAGAAGTTCTTCTCCTTCTTCAAGTCCATGATCTCGCTCATCCAAGGGAACGGGTTGGTAGTCCCCGGATACTCTTCCTTCAACCCAATCTGGGTCAAACGACGGTTAGCAATGAACTTGAGGTAATCCTCCATCATCGCCGCGTTCATGCCCAGCACACCGCGCGGCATGGTGTCGCGCGCATATTCGATCTCCAGCTGAGTCCCTTGCAGGATCATCTGGGTAGCCTCTTCCTTCATCGCCGCATCCCACAGGTGCGGGTTCTCGATCTTGATCTGGTTGATCACGTCGATGCCGAAGTTCAGGTGCATGGACTCGTCACGCAGGATGTACTGGAACTGCTCGGCAACGCCGGTCATCTTGTTGCGGCGGCCCATGGACAGGATCTGGGTGAAGCCGCAGTAGAAGAAGATCCCTTCCAGTACGCAGTAGTAGGCGATCAGGTTGCGCAGCAGCTCTTTGTCGGTCTCGACGGTGCCGGTGTTGAACTCCGGATCCGAGATGGCGCGGGTGTACTTCAGGCCCCAGGCGGCCTTCTTAGCGACCGACGGGATCTCGTGGTACATGTTGAAGATCTCGCCTTCATCCATGCCCAGCGATTCGATGCAGTACTGGTAGGCGTGGGTGTGGATCGCCTCTTCGAAGGCCTGGCGCAGGATGTACTGGCGGCACTCCGGGTTGGTGATCAGGCGGTACACGGCCAGGGCCAGGTTGTTGGCAACCAGCGAGTCGGCGGTGGAGAAGAAACCGAGGTTGCGCATCACGATGCGGCGCTCGTCTTCGGTCAGGCCGTCCATGCTCTTCCACAGGGCGATGTCGGCGGTCATGTTGACCTCTTGCGGCATCCAGTGGTTGGCGCAGCCGTCGAGGTACTTCTGCCAGGCCCAGTCGTACTTGAACGGGACCAGCTGGTTGAGGTCGGCGCGGCAGTTGATCATGCGCTTTTCGTCAACGGCGACGCGGGCCGAGGAGCCTTCCAGCTCGGCCAGGCCTTCGGCGATGTCCAGGGCGTCCAGGGCAGCCTTGGCGCGCTTGACGGCGTCGGAGTCCGAGGCGGTGGCGGCGCGGGCTTCCAGGGCGGCGGCACCGCCGGCGCTGTCGAGCTTGTCCAGGGTGGCGGCTGCGGCGGCTTGTGCGCCGGTGTTGGCCTTGGCGGCTACTTCGCCGTCTTCTTTATCGAATTCGTCCCAGCTCAGCATGGTGAGTTCTCCTGCTTGAGGGCCATCTTGAGTATGGCCGGTGGATCTTGGTTGCGGTGCTTTGGCCCCGGATGGGGTACTGCAGTGCACGCAAATCTGAATGCCCTTCGAGGGGCTGACCCGGGTATTGGCGCCCGGGTCTATTGTGTCTGGCTGTGGGGCAGGGGGCGGCAGTGCCGGCCTCTTCGCGGGTAAACCCGCTCCCACAGGGTTCCGTGTGGCTACACGAAAAAAGAGGCTTCCCGGGGGAAGCCTCAGCCAAGCCTTACTGGCAGGCTTCGCAATCCGGCTCGTCGATGGCGCAAGCCTTCGGTACCGGGGCAGGGCCCGCGGCCTGGACCGGGGCGCTGTCGCCGCCACTCGACACGGCGTTGAGCTTGCCGGTGTTGATGGTCGACTTCTCGGTGCTGGTCGCGGCCAGGGCACGGAGGTAGTAGGTGGTCTTCAGACCACGGTACCAGGCCATGCGGTAGGTCACGTCCAGCTTCTTGCCCGAGGCGCCGGCGATGTACAGGTTCAGCGACTGGGCCTGGTCGATCCACTTCTGGCGACGGGAGGCTGCATCGACGATCCACTTGGTCTCGACTTCGAACGCGGTGGCGTACAGGTCCTTGAGCTCTTGCGGGATACGCTCGATCTGCTGCACCGAACCGTCGTAGTACTTCAGGTCGTTGATCATCACCGAGTCCCACAGGTCGCGGGCTTTCAGGTCGCGCACCAGGTACGGGTTGATCACGGTGAACTCGCCCGACAGGTTCGATTTCACGTACAGGTTCTGGTAGGTCGGCTCGATGGACTGCGACACGCCGGTGATGTTGGCGATGGTCGCGGTCGGCGCGATGGCCATGATGTTCGAGTTACGAATACCTTTTTGTACGCGGGCACGGACCGGTGCCCAGTCCAGGCTTTCGGTCAGGTCGACGTCGATGTACTTCTGGCCACGGGCCTCGATCAGGATCTGTTGCGAATCCAGCGGCAGGATGCCTTTGGACCACAGCGAACCCTGGAAGGTCTCGTAGGCGCCGCGCTCGTCGGCCAGGTCGCAGGAAGCCTGGATCGCGTAGTAGCTGACCGCTTCCATCGACTTGTCGGCGAACTCGACCGCAGCATCGGAGCCGTAAGGGATGTGCTGCAGGTACAGCGCGTCCTGGAAGCCCATGATGCCCAGGCCCACCGGGCGGTGCTTGAAGTTCGAGTTACGCGCTTGCGGCACCGAGTAGTAGTTGATGTCGATCACGTTGTCGAGCATGCGCACGGCGGTGTTCACGGTGCGTTGCAGCTTGGCGGTGTCCAGCTTGCCGTCGACGATGTGGTTCGGCAGGTTGATCGAGCCCAGGTTGCAGACCGCGATCTCGTCCTTGTTGGTGTTCAGGGTGATCTCGGTGCACAGGTTCGAGCTGTGGACCACGCCCACGTGCTGCTGCGGGCTGCGCAGGTTGCACGGGTCCTTGAAGGTCAGCCACGGGTGGCCGGTCTCGAACAGCATCGACAGCATCTTGCGCCACAGGTCTTTGGCCTGGATGGTCTTGAACACCTTGATCTTGTTGTACTCGGTCAGGGCTTCGTAGTACTCGTAGCGCTCTTCGAAGGCCTTGCCGGTCAGGTCGTGCAGATCAGGGACTTCGCTTGGCGAGAACAGGGTCCACTTGCCGTCATCGAAGACGCGCTTCATGAACAGGTCAGGGATCCAGTTGGCGGTGTTCATGTCGTGGGTACGACGACGGTCATCACCGGTGTTCTTGCGCAGTTCGATGAATTCTTCGATGTCCAGGTGCCAGGTTTCCAGGTAGGCACATACGGCGCCTTTGCGCTTGCCACCCTGGTTCACGGCAACGGCGGTGTCGTTGACCACTTTGAGGAACGGCACGAC
The DNA here is from genome assembly GCF_009650555.1 of Pseudomonas sp. EMN2. Classification (NCBI taxonomy): domain Bacteria; kingdom Pseudomonadati; phylum Pseudomonadota; class Gammaproteobacteria; order Pseudomonadales; family Pseudomonadaceae; genus Pseudomonas; species Pseudomonas sp. EMN2. The sequence goes on along the minus strand of NZ_VZZR01000108.1, from coordinate 4,854 downwards.
GCCTTGCGACTTGCCGTTGGTGCCCTTGATGTACGAGCCCAGGGCGCGCACCGGGGTCCAGTCGTTACCCAGGCCACCGGCGAATTTCGACAGCATGGCGTTGTCGTGGATCGCGTGGTAGATGCCCGACAGGTCGTCCGGCACGGTGGTCAGGTAGCAGCTGGACAGCTGCGGGCGCAGGGTGCCGGCGTTGAACAGGGTCGGGGTCGACGCCATGTAGTCGAACGACGACAGCAGGTTGTAGAACTCGATCGCGCGGGCTTCTTTGTCTTTCTCTTCCAGCGCCAGACCCATGGCCACACGCATGAAGAACACCTGCGGCAGCTCGAAGCGCACGCCATCCTTGTGGATGAAGTAGCGGTCGTACAGGGTCTGCAGGCCCAGGTAGGTGAACTGCTGGTCGCGCTCGTGGTTGATCGCCTTGCCCAGTTTTTCCAGGTCGAAGTCGGCCAGTGCCGGGTTGAGCAGTTCGAACTCGATACCTTTGGCCACGTAGGCCGGCAGGGCCTTGGCGTACAGGTCGGCCATCTCGTGGTGGGTGGCGCTGTCGGCCACGCCCAGGAAGCCCAGGCCTTCGGCGCGCAGGGTGTCCATCAGCAGGCGGGCGGTGACGAACGAGTAGTTCGGCTCACGCTCTACCAGGGTGCGCGAGGTCATCACCAGGGCGGTGTTGACGTCCTTGATGGCCACGCCGTCGTAGAGGTTCTTCAGGGTTTCGCGCTGGATCAGCTCGCCATCGACTTCGGCCAGGCCTTCGCAGGCTTCGCTGATGATGGTGTTCAGGCGTGCCATGTCCAGCGGCGCCAGGCTGCCGTCGGCCAGGGTGATGCGGATGCTTGGGTGCGGCTCGACCACGGCGCCGGTGTTGGCGCGGGTGGCGCGCTCTTTGGCGCGCTGGTCGCGGTAGATCACGTAGTCGCGGGCGACTTTCTGCTCGCCGGCGCGCATCAGGGCCAGTTCGACCTGGTCCTGGATTTCTTCGATGTGGATGGTGCCACCCGATGGCATGCGACGCTTGAACGTGGCGGTGACCTGCTCGGTCAGGCGCGCGACGGTGTCGTGGATGCGCGACGAAGCGGCAGCGGTGCCGCCTTCAACTGCGAGGAACGCCTTGGTGATGGCCACGGTGATCTTGTCGTCGGTGTAGGGGACGACAGTACCGTTACGCTTGATCACGCGCAGTTGGCCCGGGGCGGTGGCAGCCAGGTCCTGGTTGGACTCGGCCTGCGGCGCCAAAGCCTGCGGGTTCTCGCGAGTTGTGTCGGTTTGCATGGGTGGGTGTCTCCACAGTTTCTATAGTGTTCAGGCGCCTTTTGGGCGCCCACCGTTCCGTCCACTTGCCTGGTGGCCCGGGCGGGGATGCGCGTGAAGCACACGCATCCGTCCGCTCGGGCGTACCGACTTCGGGACAGACTCAGGAATAAGGGGCAATAACCTGCCGCTCCCTGGCCGAAGTCAAAGTTTCTGGGCGAACCCAAAATCTGTTGCTGATGGGTGTCAGGCCTGGCCTGCAACACCCATGCCCGAACAAGGCCCTGAATGGGCTTGCATCGGACGCCTGCGCAGGAGCGCTTTGGCTGCTGGAATCACGTTAAGTTCAGCAGGTGAAATTCGCTTGAATTTGCCTGTTGACTTGTGTGTGTGATTTTGCTCGAACCCCAACATCTAGTGGTTCGCTGCGATCGGGATACAAGATAATGCGGTCTGGGGGGCTTTGCAAGGCGAGCGCCTGTGGATAAGTTGTGGGTACTTTGTGTGTGATTCCTGGGTAGTCGCTGTAGGCCTTGTCCCAAGAGGTTTTCACGATTTTTCTGAGTCTCGCCGCCCTTGGGCAGTTTTTTGCGGGCGCGAACCCTATCACAAAAAACGCTCCAGCCAAGGGGGGGCGAGGTGATTGGCAGGCGTGAGCCCGGAACGTAGTATCCGGGGGCGATGTTGCTCTTTGGTGAAAGGGAATCATCAGCACAATCAAGCTGTTGTGGTGCCTGTGCGGCCCATCGCGGGGCAAGCCCGCTCCCACAAGAGACAGTGCGTGGGAGCGGGCTTGCCCCGCGATGGGCCTACACAGGCCAGCAGTGCCCCCGAACAAGACCAACAAAGGGTAAAAGGGCCATGGATCAGCCGAACAACCGCATCCTGATCGTCGAGGACGACCAGCGCCTCGCCGAGCTCACCGCCGAATACCTCCAGGCCAACGGCTTCGAGGTGGCGGTAGAAGGCGATGGCGGCCGCGCGGCGCGGCGCATCATCGACAGCCAGCCCGATCTGGTCATCCTCGACCTGATGCTCCCCGGCGAAGACGGCCTGAGCATCTGCCGCCGGGTGCGCGGCCAGTACGCCGGCCCCATCCTCATGCTCACCGCCCGCAGTGACGAACTCGACCAGGTCCAGGGCCTGGACCAGGGCGCCGACGACTATGTCTGCAAGCCGGTGCGCCCACGCCTGCTGCTGGCGCGCATCCATGCCCTGCTGCGCCGCAGCGAGGCGCCGGAGCGCCAGCAGGCTCTGGCCTTCGGCCCGCTGCACATCGACCAGCGCCTGCGCGAGGCGCGCCTGGGCGGCCAGCTGGTCGAGCTGACCGGCGCCGAATTCGACCTGCTGTGGCTGCTGGCCAGCAACGCCGGGCGGGTGCTGTCGCGCGAAGAAATCTTCACCTCGTTGCGCGGCGTCGGTTACGACGGCCAGGACCGCTCCATCGACGTGCGCATCTCCAAGATCCGCCCCAAGATCGGCGACGACCCGATCAACCCGCGCCTGATCAAGACCCTGCGCAGCAAGGGCTACCTGTTCGTCGGCGAGGCCGCCCAGGCACCGGCGCCATGAATTCCATCTTCCTGCGCATCTATGGCGGCATGCTCGCCGTGCTGGTGCTGGTGGCCGTGCTCGGCGTGCTCAGCCTGCACCTGGCCAACGAGGTGCGTGCCGGCCAGCACCGCGAAGGCCTGGCCCAAGGCACCTTCAGCCTGATGGCCGACAACCTGGCGCAGCAGAACGAAGTAGAGCGCAAGCGTTCGCTGGTGATCTGGGAGCGTTTGCTGGGGGTGCCGCTGCGCCTGCAACCGCTGTCGGCCTTCACCCTCGATGGCGGCCAGCGCGCGCGGCTGTATCGCGATCTGGTGGTGGTGGAAAAGACCGGCCCGCATGCCGCCCGGGTGCTGCGCCGGGTCGGGCGCGAAGACCAGTTGTTGGTGGCCGAGGTCAAGCAGGTCAGCGAGCAACTGGCGCGTGCCACCCTTTATCTGCTGGCCGATGAACTGGTGCGTTACCCGGTCACCGAACAGCAGAGCCGCCTGGCGCAGATCCGCCAGAGCAAGGGCTTCGGCTTCGACATTGCCCTGCAGCGCATCGAGCGTGCAGCGCTGGATGACGACCAGCGGCGCCGGGTGGAGGAGGGCGACACGGTGATGGCGCTGGGGAGGGACGGTGACTCGATCCGCGTGTTTGCGGGCTTGCCCGGTTCGCCCTGGGTGCTGGAGATCGGCCCGCTGCACCAGCTCAACCCGTACCCGCCGCAGTTGCTGATCCTGATCGCCTTTCTTGGCCTGTGCCTGATCGGCTTGGTGGTCTACCTGCTGGTACGTCAGTTGGAGCGGCGCGTCTCGGGCCTGGAAGTGGCTGCCACGCGCATCGCCCAGGGCAGCCTCGATACCCGCGTGCCGGCCGGTGATGCCGACTCGGTCGGGCGCCTGGCCGAAGCCTTCAACGGCATGGCCGAGCACCTGCAGCGTTCGCTGACCATGCAGCGCGAGCTGGTGCGAGCGGTGTCCCACGAGTTGCGCACGCCGGTGGCGCGCTTGCGCTTCGGCCTGGAGATGATCGAGAGCGCCAGCACCGAGCAGGCCCGGGCCAAGCACCTGGCCGGCATGGACGGTGATATCCAGGACCTGGACAAGCTGGTCGACGAGATGCTGACCTACGCCCGCCTGGAGCAGGGCGCTCCGGCCTTGCTGTTCCAGGCGGTGGACCTGGATGAACTGCTGGCCCGGGTGATCGATGAGCTGGCCCCGCTGCGCGCCGATGTGCGCGTGCTGCGGGGTGAATGCCATGGGCTGGATGGCGGTGCTGCCTGGGTCGAGGCCGAGCCGCGCTACCTGCACCGCGCCCTGCAGAACCTGGTGCGCAATGCCATGCGTCACGCCGAGTCCGAGGTGCGCCTGAGCTATCAACTTGGCCAGCAGCGCTGCCGTATCGATGTGGAGGATGACGGGCCGGGCATCCCGGAAGGCGTATGGGACCGTATCTTCACCCCCTTCACCCGCCTGGACGACAGCCGCACCCGCGCCTCGGGCGGGCATGGCCTGGGCTTGTCGATCGTGCGGCGGATCATCTACTGGCACGGCGGCCGCGCCCTGGTGGGGCGCAGCGAGCAGTTGGGCGGGGCCTGTTTCAGCCTGAGCTGGCCACGCGAGCAGCCACGGGACTAAACGCTGATCAGGCTGAGCAGGTGGCCGTCCCGCACGCAGAACTGGCCATCGAGCTCGACGCCATGGCGCCACTGCGCCGACAGGTCGGTCAGCAGGCGCAGGCGGGCGTGGCCATCGGCGGACCATGCCAGCAGCTCGGCGTGCTCGAAGTAGAAGCGCTGCCGGGTCAGCGGGTAGAGCGTCTTGAACAGGCTTTCCTTGAGCGAGAAGGTCAGGGTCACGGCCAGGGCCTGCTGGCTGCGGTCCAGGCGTTCCAGCTCGGCGGGGGTGAGGATCTCGGCGGCCAGGCGTTCGGCACGCTCTTCGCTCAGCAGGCTTTCCTGATCCAGCCCCAGGCCGCGGCAGGCGCCGTCGGCGGCCACCACGGCGGCGGCCCAGCCCTGGCCGTGGGTGATCGAGCCGTGGATGCCGGCGGGCCAGATCGGCGAAC
>NZ_VZZR01000107.1:0-10426 GCF_009650555.1 Pseudomonas sp. EMN2 | reverse complement strand
GGGTGCTGCGCACCTGGGCCCTCCAGACGCCTACGCTCAGCCTCCTGAAGTCGCGAAGTTAGGGGCGGCGCCTGGGCTAGCTTTAGCTGTCGCTAGCGGGCTATGGCGCTAAACTCTTGATCGGCAACGGCAACGGCAACGGCAACGGCAACGGCAACGGCAACGGCAACGGCAACGGCGCAGCGCTGAGCTTGCGTCGTGTGGACGCTGGCGGTCTGCGTGCATCCTTGGGCCCATCAGCGCTTGTCGAGGGCTGGCCCGGCCTGTCGGCGCAAGGCCTTGGCGCGCTTTTCGAGGATCAGGTAGGCGACCACCGCCAACATCAGCGGGATCAGGTAGTACAAGGTTCGATAGCCCAGCAGCGCGGCAACCAGCGTGCCCTGGCCGAGCTGGCCGTGGAGCAGAGCGAGGAATACGGCCTCCAGCACGCCGAGCCCTGCGGGAATATGAGCGACCACGCCCGCCACGCAGCTGATCAGCAGTACGCCCAGCACCGAGGGATAGAACAGCTCGGGTGGCAGCAGCAGGTGGATCAACGCTGCCATCAACGCCCAGTTGCTTGCACCCAATGCCACTTGGCACAACGCCAGTCGCAGGCTCGGCAGGGTGACCTCGTGCCCGCGCAAGTCTAAGGTACGCCGCTTGGCGAAGGCACAAGCGAACAGGTGAGCCAACGCCACCGCCACCATAAGCACGCCGATCAGGCGCAGGCCGCTGGCACCCACCGCCCAGCTTCCTGGCAGCTTGACCATGCCGAGGGCGAACACCGTGCCGGCCAGCAACAGGTAGCCCATCCAGTTGGTCAACAGGCCCAGGGTGAGGATGCGAGTGATGGTCGGGGTATCCAGGCCCAGCCTGCTGTACAGGCGATAACGCAGGGCCACGCCGCCGACCCAGGTGGTGAAGTTGAGGTTGAAGGCATAGCAGACGAACGCCACCGGCAGCACCTGGCGAGCTGGCAGTTGATGGCCTGTGTAGGCACGGGCGAGCAGGTCGTAGCTGGCGAACACCAGGTAGCTGCACAGCGCCAGCAGCAACCCCAGGGCCAGGGTCGAGGGCCGGTAGGCCAGCAGCGACTGGCGGACTTCGCTCCAGTCCAGGTTACGCGCCAGGGTAAACAGCAGTACCGGGATCAGCACCAGGAACAGCACGGTCAGCAGTCGCTTACCCCAGGTCTTCCAGCGTGACGTGGCCATCAGGTCTTGCCCTCGTGGCAGTTGGCCGGAGCCTCGCTGTCCGCTTGCACTGACTGCAGGCGCTGCCGGTGCGCCGGGAACCAGCCGGCGATGCGCGGGAAGTAGCGGGTGATGTGGAAGCCCAGGAAGATCAACGGCGCGCGCCACCAGTAGCCACGCACCATGCGTTCCAGCGTCACGCTCTTGCAGTGCTCGCGGCTCAGTTCGCTCAAATGCTGGTACAGGTGTTCGTTGAACGCACGGTCGCGGATCAGCAGGTTGGCCTCGAGGTTGAACGACAGGCTCAGCGGGTCGAGGTTGCTCGAGCCCACGGTGGACCAGTCGTCGTCCACCAACGCCACCTTGCCGTGCAGCGGACGCTGGCAGTACTCGTGGATGCGTACGTTGTCACGCAACAGGTAGTTGTAGAGCAGCCGCGAAAGCGCGCGTACCCAGCGCATGTCCGGTTGCCCCTGGAGGATCAGGGTCACCTCGACCCCGCGCCGGGCGGCGTTGCGCAGTTCGCGCAGCAGGCGGTAGCCGGGGAAGAAATAGGCGTTGGCGACGACGATACGTTGCTTGGCCTCACGCAAGACCTGCAGGTAGCTGACCTCGATATCGTTGCGATGGCGCCGGTTGTCGCGTTCCACCAGCACGGCGCTGGCCGAGCCTGCGGCGATACGGGGCGGCTGGACCCGGCTGGCGGCATCCAGCACCGGTGCGAGCATGCGGCAGGACGAAGCGTGGACCTGGGCCACCACCGGCCCGACGACCTCCACGGCGTAGTCCTGCTTGGCCTGCGGACCGAAGTCGCCAAGATGGTCGGCGCTGTAGTTGATGCCGCCGATGAACGCGCGTTGCCCGTCGATCACCAGGATCTTGCGGTGCAGGCGGCGGAACAGGTTGGTGCGCATGCCGGCCAGCCTTGGCTGCGGATCGAACGAATGGAAACGCACTCCGGCTTCGGTCATCGAGGCGATGAAATCGTCGGGCAGGTCGGCGGTGCCGTAGCCGTCCACCGCCACCTCGACCCGTACCCCGCGCCGCGCGGCGTCGATCAGGGCTTGCCGCAAGGGTTGGCCGACCTTGTCGTCGTAGATGATGAAGGTTTCCAGAAGGATCTCCTCGCGTGCCTGGGCCATGGCCTGGAACACGCGCGGGTAGTATTGCTCGCCGTTGATTAACAGTTCGACGTGGTTGCCGTCGCTCCAAGGCTGCCTCATAGCGTCACCTGCGCAACCAGCGGGGCATGGTCGGAGAGGTGTGACCATGGGTATCTGGACAACACCTGGGCTTCACAGGCCTGTGCATTACGCAGGTAGATGCGATCCAGGCGCAGCAGCGGCAGGCGGGCGGGAAAGCTGCGCGCCGGCTTGCCGAAGGCTTCGAGCAGAGGGCCCGACAGCCGCGCATCCGCTTTCAGGCGCCAGTCGTTGAAATCGCCGGCGATGATGACCGGCTGATCCGGCGGCAGGTTGTCGAGCAACCCCAGCAGCAGGCTAACCTGGCGTTGGCGATGGTCTTCGCGCAGCCCCAGGTGCACACAGATCGCGTGCACCTGCTCATGGCCGGGCACTTCGAGCAGGCAGTGCAGCAGACCGCGTTCCTCGTTGCCGTGGATCGACACGTCGAGATTGTCATGGGCGCGGATCGGAAACTTGGACAGCAGGGCGTTGCCATGGTCGCCATGGGGGTAGACCGCGTTGCGCCCGTAGGCGAACTGCGGCCACATGCTGTCGGCGAGGAATTCATATTGAGGTGCCGTCGGCCAGGTCGGATGGCGCTCGGCATGCCGTTGGTGGCTGCCATGCACCTCCTGCAGGAACACCAGGTCGGCCCCGGTTGTGCGTACCGCCTCGCGCAACTCCGGCAGGATGAAGCGGCGGTTGAACAGGGTGAAGCCCTTATGCACGTTGAGGGTCAGCACCGTCAGGCGGTGCACGGCGGTCACCTTGTCGATGATGCAGCGGGGGGCAGGCAGGGTCCCATTCATAGCGGCTCCTGCGGCTCGACTTCAGGCTCGGTCACCCACTCGTCTTCCTGGCGCAGCCCGTTGGGGTAGAAGTCCTTGCGCCATGGGTCATAGCGCCAATCGGCAACTGCAATGCGGATCTTGTTCACGCGAGCCCCCTGCGTTCGTGTACTCATCAGTAGCGACCGGCAGCGGGGCGGGAGGGTTCAGCAGGATTGACGAGTGGCGCGGGTGAACGGCAGCGCGCACCTCTGCAGGCACGCGCCTTGTCAGCCTCTGTCAGAATTGTGCCCTGAACGGCATTGATGCCTGGAAGGATTCAGTAGGCACCTTCGTTTCAGGAGATGGCCCACCAGCAAGGGTGAGCCAGGTTTGAATCAGGATTGTTTGCGCTTGAACAGCTTGCCGAAGAAGCCGGCGATGGCCACCAAGCCCAGGATGATGAACTTCTTGAACGCCAGCAAGGCAACACCGATCTTGGCGAACAGGCCCGCCTTGGCGGCGACGCCACCGGCGACCAGGGCGGCCAGTCCGTATGGCGCCAGCTTGTCGGTCTTGGCGTCGTAATCGGCGTAGCGGTTGCCGTCGGTGAAGTTGGTGAAGGCGAGGATCTTTGGCGTTTCCTGCTTGATTGTCTGCAGATCGGCCATAGCCGCCACGGCATTGAGCTCCAGCACGCCTTCGCGGCCCAGCACGCGGATGCTGTAGTTCAGAGTGGTCTGGTCGGCGTCTTCGGCCTTCAACTCTCGCGCCCAGTACATCTTGTGGGTAGCCTGATCGTAGCTCGGTGGTTCGGCCCAGCCCAACAGTGTCAGGCCGGCATAGCCTTGCTTGTGACGCTCCTTGTTGTCTTCCTCGTCATCGGCCTTCATCTGCTCGAGCAGGTCGGCGTAGTCGATCTTGGCTGCGTCATCGTCGGAAATGTGGCCGTCGTTCTTGTAGCTGATGATCACGCCCCAGCCGTTTTCCGCCAGTGGATTGACGGCGGTCGGGATGATCATGCCGAGGGTCTTGAAGCCCGGTGGGTTGCCCCAGCCTTCGGTCAGCAGGCGCTCGCTGTCGTCTGGCGACAGGTAGTAGAACTCGTTGTTGAGTTGCAGGCTGGCGATACCGCCGGGCAGGGTGATGTTGCCGTGCTGTTGCTTGAGCGTGGCCAGCCACTGTTCGGCGGTCTGGTGCGGTTGTTCGCTGGCGGTTGGCGTAGACGCGGGAGTGCTGGCGGCAATGGCGGGCAAAGTAGTTGCGCAGAGCAACACTGCCGCCAACAACTGGCGCAGGTGTTTCATCGTAGTCCCTTACAATTTGAAATAATTTGGCCGCGCAGGATAACTGAAAGAGCTGGCCAATCGCCAGAACCTCGTGTCCTTGTCTACCTTTAGATGCCAACGGGACACGCTTGCGCGCCCAGAGGTACCGGATGGGGGCTTTTTACGGTGCCGCGAGTTTTCAGTCTGACGTGGATTGATCCACAAATGGTTGGTTATATATCCAGTCTTTACGCAATCTCAGACGATTTGCACCAAAATTGTCCTCAATCTTGTTTACCACTCCCCATCAATCACGCTAATTTGCGGCAACGCTGGCACAGTGCCGCTATCGGTCGTCCTTCGACTAGTCCTCGCATGCGCACACTGCTGCTCAGCTGGTGCCTACCCTTAAACAGGGCGGGATCATTGATCGTGCGCAGCAACCGCATGAGGATTCTGCGGTTTCGTGTTTGTGGGAAGTGTTATGGATGGCGTGAGCTTCAAGCAGGTAGATCAATATGCCCTGTGTTGTGTCGAGGATTTCTCTGAGGAGCTCAAGCTCGCGCTGAGGGAGAACCTCACGCGAATCTGCCACGGCGCCGACCAGGCCAGCAAGGACAGGGCCATCTACAAATACCCTGCGACGATCAGGCATTTCTGGAACGAGCGCTACTGCAAAAAGCCCTGGGAAACCCGGATCGGCATGCTCGGCGAACTTCTGTCGCATGTCATCATTCTGAAGCTTTTCCCCGATTTCGACGTCGTCTCGCCGTTCTTCAACATGGAAGAAAAGAGCATTCGCAAGGGCTTCGATCTCCTTCTGTACGAGACCTCAACCAACAACGTCTGGATCACCGAGGTCAAATCGGGGGGGCGAGGAGCGGACAAGACCTCTTGCTCCGCCACCAGCGGGCTGTTGCGCCTGGCTCGGGATGATCTCAAGAAGCGCTTGGCAGAGCCGGAGCTCAATCACTGGCTCAACGCGATTAATGCCGCGAAAAATGCGATCCACAACAAAGCCAACTACCGGGACTCGGTAATTGAGATTTTGGAGATGGAAGGTGATCTAGCCGAAGAAGACGGTGCGACTGCCTCGGACAACAATGTGTTTCTGATCTCTGCCCTGTTCAGCGATGTGTCCCAGGCCATCGCCGAGAAGACCGTATCAAATTTCACCACGAAGCTTGTGGCGGAGGCGGTGTTCAAGACGGTGTGGGTACTGTCCCTGCACAAGGGCACTATGGAAAAGCTGGAAGAGTTCTTGAGGCAGGAGGCGGAGCAGTAGCATGGAAGAGTTGACCATCAGGAAGCTGGGCAACACCAAGTTCAAGGATCTGTATTTTCAACTCCTCAAGGGAGACGAGTTGGGTAACACGCAGACCGTAAAGCTACTGGCCATCGCCGTGCTGCTCCTAAATCACAAAACCCCTGAAATTCGGCGTCTTGGCTACCGCATCATCCTGTTTTACGGGAACGCCACGGGCCAGTACCAGGCGCTGTACGATGTGGCGCTCGACAGTGGCCTACACCCTGTCTCAGCGGTGATCAGCAGCTATTTTTCCGAGGACGACCACCGCAGCGAGTCGTTTATCAGAAACATCGTGGGCAGCTACGTCGATACCTTCCGTGATCAGGGCATCGTGCTCACTGAGCAACAGGACGCACTTAGAACATTTGTACAGTCGGAGTACCGTAAGTCGTCAGTCGTGGTTGCACCGACCAGCTACGGCAAATCTGAGCTCATCATCCAATCGGTGAAGGAAAACCCGGGGCAGCGAGTGTTAATCCTCGTCCCCTCGAAGGCCCTGCTGGCACAGACGAAGAAGCGGTTGATCTACGCGGACATCGAGGGCTTGGGCAAGGTGGTCACCCACCCCGAAATGTATTCGGTTGAGCGTAACAACAGGGCATTTGTCCTAACCCAAGAACGGCTCAACAGGCTCTTGAACGAGAACGCTGGGCTGACCTTCGACATGGTCTTCGTCGACGAGGCCCACAACCTGTTGCAGAGTGATCGCAGAAGTGAGTTGCTGGCTGCCATGCTGTGCATTCTGGGGGCGCGTAACCCTGAAACGTCATTCAAGTTCCTGACCCCCTTCCTGTGTGATGAACTCAATGTCCGTGTGCGCTTCCTGGACATGATCCCGAACGGGTTCAAAATCGACGAGTACATCAAATCTGAGCGCTTCTACATCAAGGACTTCAGGGCGGGGAGGGGGCGGACAAAGCTCAAGCTCTATGACCACTTCCTGAATGACTGGATGGAGTTTGACCGGAGGTATGCCAACTGCTTTGAGCTCATCAAAGGCGAAGCACTGTCCAAAAACATCGTTTATGGCAACAGGAAGAAAAGCATTGAGTCATTCGCGGTCGAGCTGGCAGCGGTGTTGCCGCCCGTGGATTGTCCGCTGATCCAGACGGCCTGTGCTGAGCTCGAAGAGCTTTTTGACCGACGCTACAAACTGATCGGCTGCCTGCGCAAAGGGGTGATGTACCACCATGGTTCGATCCCTGACACCATCCGCCTGTATCTGGAGAACCTGTTCAGCAGCTCTAAGCAGATGAGGTTTCTGGTCTGCAACTCCACGCTTCTGGAAGGGGTGAACCTGCCGATCGAACGGCTCTTCGTCTTTGATTACTTCAAAGGGAAGAAAACGCTGACGCCATCTCAATTCAAGAATTTGATCGGGCGCGTTAACCGATTCAGTGAGGTCTTCGCGCCTGGCGCTGAGGCTGCGTTGAGAAAGCTGGAGTCCAGCATCTACCTGTTGGGCGTGGATGGCTACACCCGCAACAATGCGGCGCTTGAAACCTTCTACGATAAATCGGTCAACGTCTCCAAAGTAGTGAAGGACACGGTTAGCAACGTACTGCTTGAAGCCACGAAGATCATCGATGGGAAGGTCTCGGTTCTCTACGACGACGCTGTGGCTCGTCTTGAGAATCTACATCCTGGCGTGGTTAAGGACCGGGAGTGCCGGTACGTGACCACTCAGGTGGGCAAGCTCCTCATCGCGAACAGTGTTAGTGAAATTGATGTGTTCGTAGAAGAGGAGGCGATTGAGCGGAAGATCAAGCGAGGCATCGAGGCGAACGGTGTCATCAACACCGTTGACAGATTGATGCTTGCCATCTCCAAATCGTTCATTGACCACTTCGATAAGAGTCGAGAGTACAGCGACCTGGTGCGTCTCAATCAAGAGGCTGCCCGGAATTTCTACGCCATGATTCTGGATTGGAAGCTGAAGAAACTCAGCGTTAAGCAGACGATCCGATTGACGCTCGCGTATTGGAAAAAGCTGGTCGAGAGTAGCCATAGCGATCACGTGTTCGTGGGGAAATGGGGTGATACCAAGTATCGCGACAGCAACTACGAGAATTGGGTAAGGATCTCCCAGAAAGATGACGCTGAGCGGATTAACCTGGCGATCGTTCGTCTCAAGGACGAGGACGATTTCTTCGACAACAAGATCTTCAAGTTCGTCGAGGTGCTGAATGGGGTAGGCGCCCTGGATCCTGGTTTCTACAAGCTCATCAAGTACGGCACTGCAGATGACACCAAGATCAAGCTCATCCGGGATGGCTACAGTCATGGTTTGGCGGATCTGATGCTTGAACGCTACCCCGAAACCGTACGTGCGACGCTAGGCGGTGACATCGAAGTGAGTCCTCGCTTGGTCAACATGATGATCAACAATGAGGAGAGCGATCTGTTGATTTTTGAAGCCAAGATGAACCTCAAACCTGTCTGATTGAGGGTTCTGGAAGCGCCAGGGAGGTTTTCAGATTACCTCCCTAGCGTTGTTCATCAGCCTCTGAGAGGCGTACTCTGCGTAATTGCGTGGGCTTGACCTCGAGTAGACCAAGCGTTTGCGTCGGACTTGACGAGTACATTGGGTGGACTCGACCGGCAGAAATCGGCCATTAGCTGACTGCCGTCTGAGTAATGATGCTATGACTATAACAGTGTTTGCTTTCATGTGATCATATGGGCGCTTTGCAACTAAGGTGATTTCACGTCGTGTTGTGATTGCATGCGAATAGTAACCTAAGTGCGAAAATGTTAAGGTATTATCTATGCCGGCTAATAAAAAGCACCACTATGTGCCAAAATTCTATCTAAAAAACTTTTCACAAAATTCTCTGTCGATAAATATTTACAATATTCATCGTGATAAAACCATAAATAATGCAAATCTGAAAAATCAGTGTTACAAGGATTATTTTTATGGGAAGACCGACAAAGTCGAAAAGGCTCTAGGGGGGATCGAAGGTGCTGCATCTGAAATATTTAGAGAAATAATAAAAAGTCAATCAGCGCCACGGCCTTTTACTGTTGAGCATATGCGATTGGTTTTGTTTGTATTGATTCAGCACAGTAGAACTACATACGCAGTGGATGTGCTGAACGAAATGACGGACAAGTTTGCAAAAAAAATGCTGGCCACTGATAAGTCGCTGGACTTGCAAGAGCTTGATAAGGTCAAGGTTTCAATCACTGAGGCAGGCGCATTCTCGGTAGCCACTGCAACTTCCGCGCTGCATCTTGTTCTCGATCTGAAATGCAAGATCCTAATAGCTAAAGAAGGAACGGAGTTTATAGCGTCCGACAATCCAGCAATACTATATAATCAGCTATTTGAGAGCATGGATTATATGAGTGCTATTGGTTTGTCGTGCAAAGGGTTGCAAATATTCTTGCCTTTATCACCAACCATACTGCTACACTACTACGATTCTGCTTGTTATAAGCTTGGAGATCGGAAATCCAGTGCAGTTCGCATCACAGAACTCCGCGACATGGACAGCCTTAACCTGTTGCAGTTCGTAAATGCGAGCGAAAATATATACTTTTCGGACGCGCAAAAGTCTCGTGTTTTCATGTTGAAAGCTGCATCGTCTTTACGCCCAGTCAATAAAACAAATATTTCGAGCCACGTTAACTGGGAAACAGAGGCTCAGCGATCCGAGCTCTGGGTGTCATCAAAGCAATCAAGCAAGACAAATCTATCATTAGACTGTGTGAAAACTCTGGGAAAAGCGCTGGCCTTTGTAAAGGATCTTTCACTGCAAAGTTCTCATCCGGCATTAATTGTAAGGGATCCAGCGTTAATGGAGCTTGATCGCGAATATCGTGAATCGCAAAAAGAAGGTAAAAGGAATGTGAGTTTTTTTGAATTTTTAAAAAGCAAAGAGTTGTGATGTGTTGATTGTTTTTAATGAAATTATCACAGTCATTGGATGATCGTGACTCAGTGCGGCACCAAAATGGAACAGAGAAACTTTGGCGGCAGCTTTAAGTTGCTCTGCCCTATGCTCCATACCGCCGTTCTGGTGCGCACTGGTGCGTTTCCTCTTTTCTAAATAGTGCGCTGCCGGCGATACTGCACCAGTTACTCAGTGATCAGGAAGTGTGTGCGCTGACTTGGCGGGTCAGCAGTCACCAAGTATCAGATGTTGGAAGCGAAGCGCGGGAGCAATTCATCGTTAGAGGTCCGCGGTAAGAAACGGCGACATCGTCAGGAGGACGTCGATCCTCGAGGCCTGGAGATTTCACTCAGAAATGACTGGAGCATGCTGGAGTCATGGCCACAGCGCCAAATCAGGTGTGTCCTGACGCGAGCCACTTTCGGCGGAAGAGGCAAAGCTCTGACTAAGCTTTCAATCTGAACAGCTTTAAGCACCGAGAGCGGCATGATTGCGACACCTGTCCCTGCTGCAACACAAGCCGCTATTGCGTGATAAGAAGCCAATTCTAGGAATTTGGACGGCACGATTTCGCAGGTATTCAGCCATCCTTCAAGAATCCGCCGGTAGGAGCAGCCGCTGGCAAAGGCAATGATGGTTGAGCCCTCGAGGTCTCGTGCATTGGAGACGGTGCTGTTTTTGGCGACAATCAGGGCAAGCTCTTCAACAAAGGCTTCCTCGGTATCCAAGCCTGCAATATTAGGCTCTGTATGAAAACCTTTGAAATGTCGCCAGCGCCTCTGGAGGCCGGATTTTACGTAGAGTTCTCGCCTTTTAGGCGAAGG
>NZ_VZZR01000106.1:0-14192 GCF_009650555.1 Pseudomonas sp. EMN2 | reverse complement strand
CTGGTCAGGCCCGGAAGGGAGCAGCCATAGCGGGAACATCGAGTGCCGGGGTGTGGCTGGTGGGGCCGCCTCCATTTTGGGCGCAGGCATTTTCGCTTCGCGCACCTTTCGTACCCCGCCTGTACCCTCTCTTTACGCCCGCGCAAGCCTTTACCCCTGCACAATCGTGCGTGGCGCCTTATCATGCACCCAGCGTGTCAGTCCGTTCGGCCAGGAGATAGCGACCGTGGAACATGTCGACGACCTCACCCGTCACAAGATCCGGGAATGGCAATTGCGCCGCCTGGAGATCAAGGACCAGATGGCCGCCAGCCCCGAGCGGGTGCTGGAGCTGTCGCAGGTGCTCGACCAGATGGAAGAAGAGCACGAGCGCATCCTCGCCGAGGCCACGCCGCCGGCACCTGCTGTCGCGGCCCAGGCCCTGCTCGAACTGCATTTGAACGTATCGGCCGGCAGCGTGCGTGACCTGCGCAAGTTGCTGGAGCTGGCACTGCACGAACTCGATGGTGTGCTTGAAGAGCCTCAGCTGGATGCCCGCCATCCTGGCGGCATGGCGGGTTCACTGGGTGCTTACCAGTTCGAACTGCTGGTTGGCCAGGCGCCGGATGCCAACACGCCCTGAATCAGCCTTTGCCTGGACATTGAGCGCACATGCAGCCTGAACATTTCAATTTCTCCTGCCCTGTCTTCCTGCCCATCACCCTGGAGCGCTGCCAGGGGTTGCTGCAGGCCGAAGGCGTGCCCGCCCTGGACACGCTGAGCGACCCCGAGCTGGCGGCCTTGCTGGTGATCCAGAACCTTGCCCAGGCCCAGGGCAAGCTCGATGCGCCGGCGGCAGAGAAGGTGCTGGGCAAGTTGCTGGCCTGGTCCGTCGATGGCCCCCATTCAGCTGATGTGAGCCTGTTGTCGGAGGCGCGTCGGCTGTTCGATGCGCGCAAGTTGTATTTCGGCCTCGAGGTGATCAAGGCGTCGAAATTGCGCCTGCTCACCGACGAAGAAGTGCAGGGGGGCGATTACCTGCTGGCCGACGGCAAGTGGGATTTCGGCTTCAGGCTCCGCCGCCAGCAAGCCGACAACCCCTTCAGCCAGCAGGTGGTGACCGGTTTCGACAACGAGCGCTGGCTGACCGTCGAGCAGGACAAGCTGCTCAAGGTCATCCGCGCCAATCTCGACGAAGACATCCACGTCCAGGGCTACGCCGGCATCGGCAAGAGCTATCTGCTTGGCGCGCTGATGGATTGCCTGCCACGCGGGCGGGTGCTGGCCCTGGCACGCACGCCGGCCAAGCTTGGCACCCTGCGCCAGCGCATGGGGCTGGATCCGCAGGCCAAGGTCGGCATGACCTTCGGCCAGTTCGCCAAGGCCCTGCTCAAGGATGCACAGCCGGCCAACAGCAGGGCCGCAGCGCGGGGGCCGGGCAAGCTCAAGCTGGCGCAGGAGCTTGGCATCGTCGGGCTGCGCCAGTACGACGCCGAACATGCCCTGGATATCTGCCTCGAAGTGCTGCACAGCTATTGCGAGTCGCGTGACTACAGCCTGTCCAATCGCCACCTGCCGTTCTTCCGGCAGGCGCTGGCGGGCGTCGATGCCCAGGTCCTGCTCGAGTACGCCAGCCGGCTGTGGCGCTACCTGGAGACGCACCCGGCCTGGGGCGCGCAGACCGGCTTCGAAGCGCTGCTGCTGATCAAGCGTGCCAGCCTGGGCGGCTGCAGTGTGCCCACGCGCTTCAGCCACGTGATCATCGATGAGAGCCAGGACGTGCCAGGCTCGTTGTTGCAGGTCATCGAGCGCGGGCGGCAGGTGCTGATCACCCTGGGTGACGAGTACCAGAAGGCCTCCGGTGCCGTGGTGCGGCGTGAGCGCCAGGTGCGCCACAAGGATATCGCCTTCGCCGTTCGCTCCGGGCCAAAGGTCGAGCGCCTGATCAACCCGTTGATCGACGTGCATTCGCAGAAGTCGAAAGTGGCCTTCGAGGCTGCGCGCAACGTGGATGTCGGTATCGAACTGTTCCCCCAGGGCTTCATTCCACCCGAAGGCTGCGTGGTGCTGACCGCCTCGCGCTGGGACAGCATGCGCTGGGCCATGGAACTGGTCGAGAGCGGTTGCCTGCTGAAGTTCCCCGATTGGCCCGACATGCGACGCTTCATGGCCACTGCGGTCGGCCTGTTCCGTGCGGCAATCCATGGTCCGATGCAGGACGCTGCGGGGCCGCACCCGCACTTCGCGCACATGCTCGACTGGCAGCAGGTGCGTGAGGCCGAGCGTTTTGATGAGTCGTTCCTGTGGGTCGAGGCGCGGTTGCAGGACGGTTACAAGCTCGCCGACCTGACCACCCTGGCGGCGCGGGTCGCCGATCAGCGTGCCAGCCTCTTGTTGATGATGGCCGAGGAGGCCGGGGGCCTTGAGTTCGACCATGTACTGCTCACGCCAGAGCTGATGACCACCAACCGCTTCAAGGATGCCTACGCTTTCGATGCGCGCATTTGCGCCGTGTACATCGCGTTGTCACGGGCGCGGCGCCAGCTTTACCTGCCCTACGACGTGCAAGAGTGGATCGCCTACCACAAGGGCCAGCCGTTCCGCGAACTGCACGGCTACTGAAGGCTCACTTGCGCGGAGCTCTGCTGCGCCTGCCCTGGCTGGCGGACACCTTCATCAATCGCTGGAAGGTCGGGCACTGCAGGTGGTGCTCCTCGGGGCACACCGCGGCATGGCGCAACCCCTTGCTCATCGCCTGCAGGCGCTTGATCCGCTGGTCGATCTCGTCGGCCTTGGCCAAAAGCAATTGCCGGTCGACCTGCTGCTCGGCCAGCATCGCCGCCACCTCATCCAGCGAAAACCCGGCCGCTTGGCCCAGGGCGATCAACGCCAGGCGTTCGGGCGTGTCGGCCGGGAACTGGCGGCGCTGACCCCGGCCGGTTAATGCCGTGAGCAGGCCTTTGTTGGCGTAGTAGCGCAAGGTCGAAGCCGGTACACCACTGCGCCTGGCGACATCGGCAATATCCATCTGGGGCCCCTTGACTTGAAGTTGACTTCAACTTGCATGCTGCTTGGCAAAGACCATTTCCGTCAATCTGCCCGGGGCCTTCGCCATGACCGTTTCCACATCGATCTACTCCATCCTGTTCATCGGCATCGGCGCCACGCTGGTGATGGACCTGTGGACGCTGCTGCTCAGGCGCCTGGGCGTCACGACCCTGAACTACGCCATGGTCGGCCGCTGGGCGGGGCACCTGCTGCAAGGGCGCTGGCGGCACGCAGCGATCGGCAAGGCCGAAGCGGTTCGCGGTGAGCGGACGTGGGGTTGGCTGCTGCACTATGCCACCGGGCTGCTGTTTGCCGGCCTGCTGATCGCGCTGGCTGGGGAGGCGTGGCTGAGTCGGCCTTCGCTGCTGCCTGCGTTGTCGTTCGGGGTCGTCTCGGTGCTGGTGCCGCTGTGCGTGATACAGCCGGCACTGGGCGCGGGGTACTTTGCCGCCAATACGCCAGCGCCGGTGAAGAGCTGCTTGCGCAGCCTGGCGACACATTGTGTGTTTGGCAGTGGACTTTACCTGGCCGCGCTTGGTGCGCTGTGGCTCGCAGGCTAGTGGTCTTTGCTGTCGGCGACAGGCGGCGCGGCAAGCGCTTGGGTGTAACGCTCGATGATCCGCTCGACTTCCCCGGATTGCTTGAGCCTCACAAACGCCCTGAGCATCGCCTGTGTCGGCAGCGCCGGGTCGTTGCGCACCATGCAACCCAGTGCCTGTTCTTCCAGCACCGCCAGCCCATGCAGTTGCTTTGCCGCCGGCAGCCCACGGTTGAACCATAGCAGGGTCAGCTGGTTGCTCACGGCATGCTGATAGCGCCCGGCCTGCAGTTTTTGCAGGGCCAGCTCCTGATTGCGGCTGTCTTCGCGCTGCAGCTGGCCGCGGGCAAACAGTGGGGCGAGGGTGGGGTAGCTGTAGCCCAGCACGGTGCCCAGCGCCTGTGGGGGAAGGGCGTCGGGGGCGGTGGGGCTGTCGCCGGGGCGGCCGACCAGCAGGTCGCGCTGCTCGATGAGCGGGATGCTCCACAGGTAATCGCCGGGGCGGCTGGTCAGCCATTGGGTGGAGACGTAGCAGCGCACGTCGATGTCGCCGTTCTCCATGGCCTCCTGCAGCCGCAGCCGGGCCATCACATGGTACTGCGCCCGCACCCCCGCTTCGCGGGCCGCAGCCTGCATCAGCTCGAACAGAATGCCCTCCACCGGCTGCCCCTGCTCGATGCGCATCAGCGGCATGCTCCAGCTCTCGGCCACGGAAAAACGCAGTACCGGCGGCTCGGCCAGGCTGCAGGTACTGCATAACCACAGGAGGACCAAGGCTCGCCGCACGTCTCATCCTCCCTGATCAGCCCGGAGCTGTGCCTGCTGCTGAGCTTAGACGAGATCCGCAGGGTGCAATTTCCCCCTCGCTCCGCTAGCATTAGCGCTCTTTCCGCCCGCTCCGGTCACGATGGTTTTTTGATGAGTTATCAGGTTCTTGCACGTAAATGGCGTCCGCGCTCGTTCCGCGAAATGGTCGGCCAGACCCATGTGCTCAAGGCTTTGATCAACGCCCTGGACAACCAGCGCCTGCACCATGCGTACCTGTTCACCGGCACCCGCGGGGTGGGCAAGACCACCATCGCGCGGATCATCGCCAAGTGCCTGAACTGCGAAACCGGCATCACCTCCACGCCCTGTGGGACCTGCTCGGTGTGCCGGGAGATCGACGAAGGCCGCTTCGTCGACCTGATCGAGATCGACGCCGCCAGCCGCACCAAGGTCGAAGATACCCGCGAGCTGCTCGACAACGTGCAGTACGCCCCCAGCCGCGGGCGCTTCAAGGTCTACCTGATCGACGAAGTGCACATGCTCTCGACCCACTCCTTCAACGCCTTGTTGAAGACGCTGGAAGAGCCGCCGCCCTACGTCAAGTTCATCCTCGCCACCACCGACCCGCAGAAGCTGCCGGCAACCATCCTGTCGCGCTGCCTGCAGTTCTCGCTGAAGAACATGAGCCCGGAGCGGGTAGTCGAGCACCTCAGCCATGTGCTCGGCGCCGAGAACGTGCCGTTCGAAGACGACGCCCTGTGGCTGCTGGGCCGCGCTGCAGACGGTTCGATGCGTGACGCCATGAGCCTGACCGACCAGGCCATCGCCTTCGGCGAAGGCAAGGTACTGGCGGCGGATGTACGGGCAATGCTCGGCACGCTTGACCACGGCCAGGTATACGGTGTGCTGCAGGCACTGCTCGACGGCGATGCCCGGGCGTTGCTGGAAGCGGTGCGCCACCTCGCTGAACAGGGGCCGGACTGGAACGGCGTACTCTCGGAAATGCTCAACGTGCTGCACCGTGTGGCCATCGCCCAGGCGCTGCCCGAGGCGGTCGACAACGGCCAGGGCGACCGTGACCGGGTGCTGGCGCTGGCCCAGGCACTGCCCGCCGAAGACGTACAGTTCTACTACCAAATGGGCCTGATTGGCCGTCGCGACCTGCCGCTGGCACCCGACCCGCGTGGCGGTTTCGAAATGGTTCTGCTGCGCATGCTGGCGTTCCGCCCGGCCGACAGCGACGATGCACCGAAGCCGGTACTAAAGCCGGTGGGGATCAGCCAGGCCACAGCTGATCCGGCCCCACCGGTGGCAGCTGCGGCAGTTGCCGTCGCAGCGCCCGTTGAACCTGTTGTCGCGCAAGCTGCCGTTCAGGCCCCGGTAGAGGCCCCTGTCGTCGCCGAGGTTGTGGTTGAAGCGCCTGCAGCGCAGCCAGAGCCCGCCCCGGAGCCCGAGCCCGAACCGGTCGAGGCAGTGATCGACCTCCCCTGGGAAGAGCCCGCCGCACCGCCTGTGCCGGTCGCTGCCGCGCCGCAGCCCGAGCCCGTGGTGGTCGAGGCGGCCGTTGCCGAGGCCGTCAGCAGCCAACCGGACTACGACGAGCCCCCCTTCGACCCATCCGCGTACAATCCGGCGGGCATGGACCGCGACGATGAGCCACCGGCGGACGAAGACTACTATGTCGCCGACAGCGACCCGGCGGGCTTCAGTTACCTCGATGAACTGGCCGAGCATGTGCAGGAAGACGAGCCTGTCAAGGCGCCCGAGCCTCTGCCGGCAGCTGCGCCCGCCACGGGCCTGGCCCTGCAATGGCTGGAATTATTCCCACAATTGCCTGTCTCCGGTATGACAGGCAACATCGCCGCGAACTGTACGCTGATTGCCGCCGATGGCGACGATTGGCTGCTGCACCTGGACCCGGGCCAGGGCGCGTTGTTCAACAGCACGCAACAGCGCCGCCTCAACGATGCACTCAACCAGCAGCTGGGGCGCGACATCCGGCTGAAGATCGAACTGATTCGCCCGGAGCAGGAAACCCCGGCCCAGGCCGCGTCCCGCAAGCGCGCCGAACGCCAGCATGACGCGGTGGTGTCGATCGAACAGGATCCGCTGATCCAGCAGATGATCCAGCAGTTCGGTGCGACGGTGCGGCAGGATACTATTGAGCCTGTGGATGCCCTGGCCAGCCAGGGCCAATAACGGATAACCATGCGGCCGGCCCTGTGCAAGGCCGCATTACATGACGCAATCGAGGACTACCCCCATGATGAAAGGTGGCATGGCCGGCCTGATGAAGCAGGCCCAGCAGATGCAGGAAAAGATGCAGAAGATGCAGGAAGAGCTGGCTAACGCCGAAGTCACCGGCCAGTCCGGTGGTGGCCTGGTCAGCGTGGTGATGACCGGTCGCCACGACGTCAAGCGCGTCAGCATCGATGACAGCCTGATGTCGGCCGACGCCGACGACAAGGAAGTGCTCGAAGACCTGATCGCCGCCGCGCTCAACGATGCCGTGCGCAAGATCGAGCAGAGCAGCCAGGAAAAGATGGGCGGCATGACCGCCGGCATGCAGCTGCCGCCTGGCTTCAAGATGCCGTTCTGATCGACGTCGCGTTACCTCGGGGGAGCAACGGCCAGGCGGTCGTTGCTCCCTTGTTCATTCTGTTTCCTGAACTGGCAGGCCCGCATACATGAGCTTCAGCCCCCTGATCCGCCAACTGATCGACGCCCTGCGCATTCTGCCCGGTGTCGGCCAGAAAACCGCCCAGCGCATGGCCCTGCAACTGCTCGAACGCGACCGCAGTGGCGGTACGCGCCTGGCCCAGGCCCTGAGCCAGGCCATGGACGGCGTTGGCCATTGCCGCCAGTGCCGGACCCTGACCGAGCAGGAGCTGTGCCCGCAGTGCGCCGATCCGCGCCGAGATGACAGCCAGCTGTGCGTGGTCGAAGGGCCGATGGACATGTTTGCCGTGGAGCAGGCCGGCTACCGTGGCCGTTACTTCGTGCTCAAGGGGCACCTGTCGCCGCTCGATGGCCTGGGGCCGGACGCGATCGGTATTCCGCAGCTGATGGCGCGGATTGAAGAGCAGGGCACCTTCAGTGAAGTGATCCTGGCCACCAACCCCACGGTGGAAGGGGAGGCGACGGCCCACTACATCGCCCAGCTGCTGGCCGAGAAGGGGTTGAGCACCACGCGTATCGCCCATGGCGTGCCGCTGGGTGGGGAGCTGGAGCTGGTGGATGGCGGGACGCTGGCCCATGCGTTTGCCGGACGCAGGCCGATTTCGCTGTAAGTCTTTGCAAAGCATCGCGGGGCAAGCCCGCTCCCACAAGATAGCCTTGGACTGACTTGTGGGAGCGGGCTTGCCCCGCGATGGTTCTGAACCTTGACTCAGTATTCGCTCAGCGAAAACTCGGTCAGGCAGAAAGTCGGCACCCCGGCCGCCTGCAGCCGGCGCGAGCCTTCCAGCTCCGGCAAGTCGATGATCGCCGCGGCCTCGAACACCTGAGCCCCGGTGCGGCGCACCAGGTTGGCGGCCGCCAGCAGGGTGCCGCCGGTGGCGATCAGGTCATCGAAGATCAGCACCGAATCCCCTTCGCACAGGCTGTCGGCATGCACTTCGAGGAAAGCTTCGCCGTACTCGGTCTGGTAACCCTCCGACAGTACGTCGGCCGGTAACTTGCCTTGCTTGCGGAACAGGATCAGCGGCTTGTTCAACTGGTGGGCGATGATCGAGCCGATCAAAAAGCCCCGCGCATCCATGGCACCGATATGGCTGAACTCGGCCTCGACATAACGCTCGATGAACTGGTCAGCGACGTAGCGCAGCCCACGCGGTGATTGGAACAACGGGGTGATATCGCGGAAGATGACCCCCGGTTTGGGGAAGTCCACTACCGGGCGAATCAGGGCTTTGAGGTCGAAGGTGTCGCTGTGCATGGTGCGGGTATCCTGGAAAAACCAAGGCGCCAGTATACCCGCATCCGGCCTTTGTCAGGCCTCCATTGCACCACCGGCCAGCGCACACAGCTGGATCGGGTCGAGGATATGCACTTCCTTGCCCTCGGCCTTGAGCAGGCCGTTCTGCTGGAAGCGGGTGAACACCCGCGAGACGGTTTCCACGGCCAGGCCCAGGTAGTTGCCGATCTCGTTGCGCGACATGCTCAGGCGGAACTGGTTGGCCGAGTAGCCACGGGCGCGGAAGCGCGCGGACAGGTTGACCAGGAAGGTGGCGATGCGCTCGTCGGCGGTTTTCTTCGACAGCAGCAGCATCATCTGCTGGTCGTCGCGGATCTCGCGGCTCATGACCCGCATCAGCTGGCGGCGCAGTTGCGGCAGTTGTACCGAAAGCTCATCCAGGCGTTCGAAGGGGATCTCGCACACCGAGGTGGTTTCCTGGGCCTGGGCCGACACCGGATAGGCCTCGGTGTCCATGCCGGACAGGCCGACCAGCTCGCTGGGCAGGTGGAAACCGGTGATCTGCTCTTCGCCGGCGTCGCTGAGGCTGAAGGTTTTAAGGGCGCCGGAGCGGACTGCGTAAACCGAGCCGAAATTGTCACCCTGGCGGAACAGGAATTCGCCTTTTTTCAGTGGGCGGCCGCGTTTGACGATTTCATCCAGTGCATCCATGTCCTCGAGGTTAAGGGACAGGGGCAGGCACAGGGGGGCCAGGCTGCAATCCTTGCAGTGGGCCTGGTTGTGTGGGCGCAGTTTTACTGGCTCGGACATTTCTTCGATCCTTGTGGGAAAGCACACATAAGCCGTAAGGGTAACCCACGGCATAGGCTGGAGGCCAGCATGCACTTGTTTGGTGCGTGCTGGCGGCGGCCCGGAGTGGATGTTTCCGGTACCTTTCGACTGTCCATAGTGTGCCCCTGAAGGCGGGCTGTCCATGCGGTGAAACGCCTCAATCGCCTCAGATCACCCGCGAGAAACGCTGGCGATTCTGCTGCGCGAGGTAAGCGTCGAAGACCATGCACACCGAGCGCGCCAGCAGGCGGCCGGCTGGCAGGATGCGGATGCCTTTGCTGTCGAGGCTGATCAGGCCGTCGCGCTGCATGGCCTGCAGTTGCGGCCACAGCTCGTTGAAGTAGCCGCGAAAATCTATGGTGAATTGCCGTTCGATCTGCTCGAAATCCAGCTCGAAATGGCAGATCAGTTGCTGGATCACAGCCCGGCGCAGGCGGTCGTCCTGGTTGCACAGCAGGCCGCGCTGGGTGGCCAGTTGGGCGGTGGACAGGGTGTCCTGGTAGGTGTTGAGGTCGCTGCTGTTCTGGCAGTACAGGTCGCCGATCTGGCTGATGGCCGAGACCCCCAGGCCGATCAGGTCGCAATGGCCGTGGGTGGTGTAACCCTGGAAGTTGCGCTGCAGGGTGCCTTCTTCCTGGGCGATGGCCAGTTCGTCGTCCGGCAGGGCGAAATGGTCCATGCCGATATAGCGGTAGCCGGCGGCGGTCAGTTGGTCGATGGTGGCGTGCAGCATCTCCAGTTTGGCCGCAGGGGCCGGCAGGTCGTTGCCGTCGATGCGCCGCTGGGGCATGAAACGCTCGGGCAGGTGGGCGTAGTTGAACACCGACAGGCGATCGGGTTGCAGGCGGATGACTTCTTCGACAGTGCGGGCGAAGCCTTCCGGGGTCTGCTTGGGCAGGCCGTAGATCAGGTCGAGGTTGATCGAACGGAACTGCAGGGTGCGCGCCGCTTCGATCAAGGTGCGGGTCTGCTCCAGGCTCTGCAGGCGGTTGACCGCGCGCTGCACCGCCGGGTCGAGGTCCTGTACGCCCAGGCTGACGCGGTTGAAGCCCAGCTCGCGCAGCAGCCCCATGGTCGACCAGTCGGCTTCGCGCGGGTCGATCTCGATGCCGTAGTCACCGGAGTCATCGTCCAGCAGGTTGAAGTGCTGGCGCAGGGTCGCCATCAGCTGGCGCAGTTCCACATGGCTGAGGAAGGTCGGGGTGCCGCCGCCGAAGTGCAGCTGCTCGACGCGCTGCTTGGGGTCCAGGTGGCAGGCGACCAGCTGGATTTCCTGTTCCAGGCGCTGCAGGTAGGGCGCGGCGCGGCCACGGTCCTTGGTGATGACCTTGTTGCAGGCGCAGTAGTAGCAGATGTTGGCGCAGAACGGCACATGCACGTACAGCGATAGCGGGCGGGTGGCCCGACGGCTCTCGCGCAGGGCGTGCAGCAGGTCGAACGAGCCCACTTCGCTGTGCAGTTGCACGGCGGTAGGGTATGAGGTGTAGCGTGGCCCGGCCAGATCGTAACGACGGATCAGGTCGGCGTCCCAGCGTAGGTCGTCGAGCATGTGGGCAGTCCCCGGATAGAGCAGCAGTGTCCGGAGTCTAGGGCTGCGTGGGGTGTGGGGTGTTGATTTGTATCAAGCAGGCCAGCCGATCGCGGGGCAAGCCCGCTCCCACAAGCGTAGAAGCCTGCTCAGCTTTGTGGGAGCGGGCTTGCCCCGCGATTCCCTGTCAGTGCCCCATGAGCCAGTGCTGATGGGGCCCCGGCAGTGTCCAAAGCCCGAACAGAATCACCAGCAGCCCACCCGCCATCCGCACCCCGCGCTTGCGCAGCACGCTGCCCACACGCTCCGCCGCCAACCCCGTGGCCAACAACACCGGCCAGGTCCCCAGCCCGAACGCCAGCATCAATGCCCCACTGTGCAGCGCATCACCCTGGCTGGCCGCCCACAACAGGGTACTGTACACCAGCCCGCACGGCAGCCAGCCCCACAAGGCGCCGAGCAACAGGGCGCGGGGCAGGCTGGACACCGGCAGCAGCCGTGTGGCCAGCGGTTGTATATGGCGCCACAGGCCGCGCCCGAGCGCTTCAATGCGTGTCAGGCCGCTCCACCACCCGGCCAGGTACAGGCCCATGGCAATCAGCAGCAGCGCCGCGACGACCCGCAGCCCGAGCGCCAGCGGGCTGCTGGCCAGGGCCACGCCGGCCAGGCCCAGCAGCAGGCCGGCCGCGGCGTAGCTGAGGATGCGCCCGAGGTTGTAGGCCAGCAGCAGGTGTAGCCGCCGGCTGCGTTGCTCGGGCGGGATGGCCAGGGTCAGGGCGCCCATCAGGCCGCCGCACATCCCCAGGCAGTGGCCGCCGCCGAGCAGGCCGAGGACCAGGGCCGAGCCGAGCAGAGGGATCAGTTCAGGCACTCGGTTTGGTGTCCTTGTCTTCGGGCGGCTGTTCGTCGTGTTTGACCGCGGCCTGGTGGCGCGGGTCCTGGTCGTCGAACAGGATGCTGTGGGCCGGGCCTTCAAGGTCGTCGTACTGGCCGCTGTCCACCGCCCAGAAGAAGATGTACACGGCCACCCCGACCAGCAGCAGGGCGGCGGGGATCATCACGTAGAGGGCGGGCATAGGGTTTTCCTTCCAAGTGACGGTGGCGCGCTCAGCGGTACGCCCGCTGCAGTTGGCAGCCGGGTCAGGCGCAAGGCGTTGAGCACTACGATCAGCGAGCTGACCGACATGCCGACCGCCGCCCAGACCGGGGTGATCCAGCCGAGTGCGGCGAACGGCAGCATGAGGCCATTGTACAGGGTCGCCCAGAGCAGGTTCTCGACAATGTTGCGGCGGGTGCGCCGGGCCAGGGCAAAGGCCTGCACCAGGGCGTGCAGGTTGTTGGACAGCAGCACGGCGTCGGCGCTGGTCTTGGCAAGGTCGGTGGCGCTGCCCATGGCGATGCTGATATCGGCGGCGGCCAGGACCGGTACATCGTTCACCCCGTCACCCAGCATCAACACCTTGCGTCCGTCGGCCTGGAGCTGTTTCAGGCGCGCGAGCTTGTCGTCCGGGCGCAGGCCGCCGACGGCCTGGTCGATGCCAAGCGTCGTGGCTACCTCGGCAACCATCGGCGAGCTGTCGCCGGACAGCAGCAGGGTCTGCCAGCCACGGGCCTTGCAGGCGGCCACCAGGTCGGCGGCGTCGTCGCGCAGGCGGTCATCCAGGCCGAACCAGGCCAACGGGCCCTGGCGATCGCCCAACAGCAGCCACTGGCCGCGTGGCTCGGGTACGCCAGGCACTTCGGCGCCACTCAGGGCGCAGACGAAGGTGGCCTGGCCGATGCGCAGGCGCTGGCCGTCCACCTCACCTTCCAGGCCCAGCCCAGGCACTGCGTTGACCGCCTCGGCCGGTTGGGCGGCGCGGCCGAAGGCACGGGCGATGGGGTGCTCGGAACGGTTCTCGAGGGCGGCGGCCAGCGCCAGGCAGCGGTCGGCATCCAGGCGCCCCAGCGGGCGGATGCTGCGCAGGGCCAGGCGGCCTTCGGTGAGGGTACCGGTCTTGTCGAAGATCACTGTGTCGATCTGGTTGAGGCCTTCGAGCACATGACCACGGGTCACCAGTAGGCCGAGCTTGTGCAAGGTGCCGGTGGCGGCGGTGAGGGCGGTCGGGGTGGCCAGCGACAGGGCGCAGGGGCAGGTGGCGACCAGCATGGCCAGGACGATCCAGAACGCCCGCCCGGCATCGAGTTGCCACCAGACCAGGCCGATGACCGCCGCCGCCGCCAGGGTGAACAGCAGGAACCATTGCGACGCCCGGTCGGCGATCTCGGCCAGGCGCGGTTTTTCGGTCTGCGCCCGCTCCAGCAGGCGCACGATGGCCGACAGTCGTGAGTCCTGGCCCAGGGCCTGGACCTCGACGGTGAGGGTGCTCTCGACGTTGAGGGTGCCGCCGGTGACCCGGTCGCCGGTGCGCCGCGCCAAGGGCAGGTATTCACCGGTGAGCAGCGATTCGTCGACGCTGGAGCGACCCTCGATGATGCAGCCGTCGGCGGGGATCACCGCGCCGGGTAGCACTTGCACGCGGTCGCCGCACTGCAGCTCGCCGAGCAGGATGCGCTCGGCCTGGCCGTCGGCAGCCAGGCGCAGGCACGAGGTCGGCAGCAGGTTGACCAGTTGTGCCGTGGCCGCCGCCGTGCGCTCGCGGGCACGACGCTCCAGATAGCGGCCGGTCAGCAGGAACAGGGCGAACATGCCCACGGTGTCGAAATACAGCTCGCCACTGCCGGTGATCGCGGTCCAGATCCCGGCGCAGTAGGCCAGGGCAATGGCCAGTGATACCGAGACGTCCATGGTCAGGTGGCGAGTGCGCAGGTCGCGGGCGGCGCCCTTGAAAAACGGCGCGCAGCTGTAGAACACGATCGGGGTGGTGAGGAACAGCGCGACCCAGCGCAGGATGGTGTGCAGCTCGGGGGACAGGTCGATGTTGAATTCCGGCCAGGTGGCCATGGTCGCCATCATTGCCTGGAACCACAGCAGCCCGGCCACACCCAGGCGGCGCAGGGCACTGCGGTTTTCCCGGGCCAGTTGCTCGGCGGCCTGGTCCGGCTGGTAGGGGTGGGCGGCGTAGCCGATGCGGCGCAGCTCGGCCAGCAGCCTGGACAGCGGCAACTGGCTGTCGGCCCAGTTGACCAGCAGGCGATGGTTGGACAGGTTCAGCCGCGCCTCGGCGACCCCGGGCAAGGTGCGCAGATGTTTTTCGATCAGCCAGCCGCAAGCGGCGCAACTGATGCCTTCGACCAACAGGGTGGCTTCGGCCAGTTCGCCGGCATGGCGCACGAAGCCCTGTTGCACGTCGTCGCGGTCGTACAGCGCCAGTTCGTCCTGCAACTGGCGGGGCAGGGCTTCGGGGTTGGCGCTGGTGTCGCTGCGGTGCTGGTAATAGTGCTCAAGGCCCCCGGCGACGATGGACTCGGCCACTGCCTGGCAGCCCGGGCAGCAGAATGCCCGGGGCTCGCCGAGCACCACGGCGGTGAAGCGGCTGCCGGCGGGGACGGGCAGGGCGCAGTGGTAGCAGGGGGTGGGTTGGGTCATTTACATCATTGCCTTACGCAAGTCGGCTATCTGGACAGGGTGCCTGTGGGAGCGG